>NC_015664.1:0-12355 GCF_000177615.2 Candidatus Protofrankia datiscae
GCTTGATGTGGCGGCGGACGCTTCATCGTGTCTCGTGATCCGTGCCGCTCTCGCGTACGCGGCCGGCGTCGACGTCGCGGACTACACCCCCCGACGCACAGGCCGTCCGCAGGGCGCCAAGGACAGGCGACCCCGAACCCGTCAGCAGGCGGGGGACGGAGAGCGGGCGGCGTGATGCCCTGAAACGCAAGCGGCCCGGGTGCTGGCAACACCCGGGCCGGACACCCCCGAACCCCTTCACGAGAACTGGAGTGCTACGTGCACACCAATCGTACGGTCGCGCGCGCGTCTGCGCCTGACACCCGGACGGAGTCCCGGGAAACTCACCACGACACCCACCCCGTTCGGGGTACCAGCTCCGGCGAGGTGGGCCAGTGACGGCCCCCGCGGAGGACCCGCGTCTCCTCGCCGCGATGGACGGTGCGCCGGACCCTGTCGAGCCACCCGCGGACGATGACAGCCCCACCTCGCCACGCACGACGTCACGCAAGGTCGGAGCGGGCCGGAGCGGCGAGAGCAAGAGCGTCGCCGGTCGCACCCGTCCCCACCTCGCGAACGTCTCCCACGATGCCCCACCGGTCGGCGGACGCCACACCCTGAACGGTCGCACCTACTTTCAGCGCGAAACGGGCCTGTTCGCGGTGAACAAAGAGCAGGAGGAATACCAGATTGCCCCCGGGACTATGGAGGTCACGGGAAAAACAGAACTCCGTGATGTCGACCGGGAACGTGCCCCCGGAAAGATCGTAGAGACGCTCTTCCATACGCGGTACACACCGCCCGGGGCTGAGCCGCGGGAAGTCGAGGTAACCGACCGGGACATGCGTACACGCGAGCCACAGTGGCCGCACGCACTCGGTATCGGCGGACTCATTGGAGCCCGGGGCCCGCAAGCGGTCGGAGAAGCCGTCCGGGCCATGGGGTTCACGGTCCAGATGCGAGGCGAACTCCGGCAGGCGTACGCCGTTCAGGGGCCGCTACGCCGTCCATCGGGCGAGTGGGTCTACACCCGGTATGGCGCACCGGCACTCACCAGAGACGGTGTCGATGACACGGTGTACGCGATGCTGCACCCGGACATTGCGGAAGCAGAGGCTTTCCGTGTGCTCGGCATCGGGGAACCGTCAACCGATGAGACCTATGCCGATGACGTGGCCGTGATGTTGCTGTTCCTGTCGCTGCATGACGATCCGGCTATCGGGTGGGTGCACCTCGCCCAGCTCGGTTACGGCCCGTGGGCGGGGCTCTCTGGCCTGCGTCACCTCGCCACAGCAATCGTCGGAACAACCGGATCACGGAAAAGCGCCGTGTCCGGGTTGATAAACGCGGCGCAGTCCCGGGGCTTCATGCCCACCCGCGCCCGTGCGCACATCCCGACGGTGAAGATGCGGCACGCCGCGTCGTCGAAGGTAGGCGCGGAACGTACGCTCTACCACTACGGCTCCGGTACCGCGACGGTCGACGACCTGTTCCCAGGAAACCAAACCGCCTCGGAAGTCCGAGCAGACTGGATTACCGCTTCGGCTATCGCGGACAAGATGGCTGACCAGTCCGGCGGACAGAAGGGGCGCCGCGAGGGTAACGGGCTGAACCCTGGCCTATATCCACGATGCTGCCTCCATTTCACGATGGAGGAACTCCCTTACGTGGATCAGCACGGTTCAGAAGCGGCACGGCTCCTCATTGTTTGGATGGATGGGCCCGTCAATATCGACATCCTGTCGTTCCTACAGGAGCCGCAGAACGTCACTGCGGTCCGGCGCGCCTACGCGCGAATGATCCGCGACGTCCTGGCCGACATCGACATGCCGATACGGGCACACGCGCGCGCACTCGACACGATGGACAGGTGGCCACGGGTAGGCCACAACAGAGCATGGGACAACGGCGCGGCGATGCTGACCGGCGCGCTCCTGTTCACAGACGCTGTCGAGCGTTCCGGGTTCGGCCCGACCGGGCACCTTGTGGCGCAGGCCGAAGCGACGGTGCGGGAGATCCTGGCGCGTCAGGCGTCCCGATGCGGGATGGTGGGAGACCGGCAGGCCGCACGCGACTATGTGACTCTGTTCGTGAAAGGTGTTCGAAAGCTTCTGAAAGCCGGTTCGATGCACCTTTCCGGTCCGATGCGGGATGCGACAGGTGCGGCTATCCCGCCGCATGTTCCCGACTATCACTCGGACGATTTTGGGTGGATAGCTACGCCGATACGTCCGAGCGATGACAGCACCGAAGCTGGGTCCCTGTGGCGAGCGTCGGGTAAGGCGTTCGGGGCAATTCACCGGCGCGTGGAAGGTGCCACGGGTCGAGTTCAAAACGATTTCCCCACCGGCTCCTGGCGGGTTCGGGTTGCCGAGTGGCCGGAACTCTGCGAACTCATCGCAGGCACGACCGACTGGCCGATGCCTCACGCTTCCGAACTCCGGCGGATTCTCGCGAAAGACGGCCTACTCCACTCCGAAAAAGCATGGGTGGCTGCGATCTGGGACGGGAGGCGGGAGAAGACGCTGTCTCTCGACCTTCACCGAATCATGGCGTGGACCGACGATGACGACGACGCGCCCAACAACAGTGGAGGTCGTGACCAAGACGGTGATGACTCCGGCGGTGGCGATGACACTCCGACGCCGGACCCAGCTTTGGCCGAACTCGCGTCGGCGGAGCAGCACGGGATGAGCTACCCGTCCGCCCTTCCCTTGGACGCACTCGGACTCACCCCGGAACAGGCCGCGATGGCCGCGAATGGGGAGGTGTCGACCGGCCCATGCCTCGGGTGCGGTGAGCCGATGGCACCCCACGTCCCGGGAGACGGCGTCTACGTCGATGCCACTGGCGCCTACGTCCAAGCGCATCCGTCATGCGAGCCACCAGCTCCGGCCGCACCAGCTCCGGCCGCACCAGCTCCGGCCGCACCAGCTCCGGCCGCACCAGCTCCGGCCGCTTGGACGGCACCGGAGCTGACGCCGGCCGGCTTGGAGTCGCTCCGCCGGACACTCGCGGAAGTCGAGTGGGAGGGTCCGACCGATGACACGTTCATCGGCGACGTGGCCGCGCGAATCGGGTCCGCGTTCCCGAGCAAGGGTGCACCCGGCTCCGGCGGCCCGGGTCTCGTCTGGGGCGAGGGGCGGGGGCTCACCGGCTACCGCCTGTTCCGGATGGTGCAAGGGCGTGCACCTCGGCGGCTTCCCCCGGATGAGCGGATCGGGGACATCTCCCACCCTGTTCCGACCCCCCGGGCGACGTGGTACAGGCCGCTCACCCCGGAAGAGCGGGCCGCACGGTTCCTTGTCAGGTACGACGTCAACGGGCAGTACCTCGCTGCCGCGGGAGCGATCCCGCTCGGCACCGGAAGGCCGATCCACCTCGCGGAGCGGGTCATCATCTCGCCGAAAGCTCCGGCGTACTACCGGCTGACCGTCGCACCCGAAGCGGGCGACGTGGCGCCGTTCGTGGCACACGGGGATGACTGGTACTCCGCCCCGGGCGCTCGATACCTCGCTGATCGCGGACTCGTCCGAAGCGTCGATGAGGGGCTGGTCTGGACGGACGGGCACCCGTGGTTGGACAGGTGGTACCGGGCCACACGTGACGCGCGGGCGTACCTCGCCACCGGAACCGCGAGCGTCGACCTGGCGGCACTGGCCGCGGTAAAGGCGATGTACGCCACGTTCCTCGGGGGGTGGCTCGCGTCGGAGCAGTACAACGCGACACCGCTGTTCCGGCCGGATTGGCGCGCACACGTTCGGGACCGCGCCGCGGGGAATCAGGCACGCTCGCTCGACAAGGTCCGGGAGACATCCGGGCGGACCCCATTCGCGCTATTCAAGGATGCGGCGTATTTCACGGCTTCATCGCCGGACGACATCCCGGGTGGGATGGTGGTGTCCGGCCAGTTGGGCAAGTGGAAGCGCGAAGCGTACGGCGAACTCGCCCCCGACATAATCGAGATCCTGAACTCCGGCGCGGACGACGTATTCGGCGCACTGCGTAAGGCGGTAGGGCGATGACTCCCGAAGAGGAAATGCAGAAGTTCGCGGACTCGTTCGACTGGCGCGACGGGTTCCGTTCCCTCGTGGAAGAGGGGAAGTCGAATCGCGAAATCGTCGAAGCGCTCGACTTGACCAACGGAGGAGCCATCAAGCGCGCGTCAGCAATGCGAACGGCACAGCGATACCGGAAGCTCGTCACGGGAGGTAGCGGCCAAACCCGCGGCGGGCGCAAGGGGCCGCAGGATACTCGCGTGCTGGAAGCGTTGAAGCGGCGCGCGGCAGCGGACAAGTTGCGTAAGCCGATGGTCATCGGCTGGAAAGCGGCTGTGAACGTCAAGAGCAACAGCAAGGGGGCCGGTACCCGGGGGCAGGATCTCGCACCCTTCGGGGGTGCGAATGCTGCCGCCGATGCCCTTGAGCGTGGCGACTACGGGGAAGCCGGGGGTGCGTTCAGCCGTGCGCTGATGCAGCAGTACGGGGCCGAAAGCTTCCTTGAGGTGAAGAGCTTCGAGCGGCTCGACCTCCAGTACTGACAGCACACGCGAGACCCCCCGGCGATCACGGACCGCCGGGGGGTCTCGCGTGTGTCCCCTCCCCTCCGCCGCGCACCCTCGACGGCCGCGCACCCTCTGTTAATACGACTCACTATAGGGCTGGCCCCCTGCGGGAGCATTAGTGCGGCGCTGCGCTTGCACGGGGCCAGCATTCTTGAGCGCAGCGAAAGAATTCCCCCCGACATTCCGGCGCCATTCATGCTGAGCATTCATGGCACATTCTTTGGGTGATTGTTTGACGTTTCCAGCGCGCACTCATGGCGCCTATTGTTTGGCGTTTCCTTCGGCGCGCATTGATGGACATCCGACTGTGGACGTCCGACTATCGACATCCGTCTTTCTACATCTGACTTCGGATGTTCGGATGGCGGACTGCGCCGAGGGTGCCGGCCGCGCCGAGGGTGCCGGCCGCGCCGAGGGTGCCGGCCGCGCCGAGGGTGCCCATGTGCCACGTAGGCGGCGGATGACGTCCAGTTGGATAGATGACACCGGAGAGTGGAGATCTTGCCACTACGGGCCGCGTGGGTACCGTAGCGGCGATTCGGGGTGGTCGAGCTGTGGCGCGCTGGGGTGTCGGTCACTCTCCGTCGATCCGCGCGCGGCCTGAGCCCCCTCACGCTGGGGAGAATTTCCGCGCGCACTCACATGCGGTTCGGAACGTTCGGAAGGTTCGGAACGCTGGTGTGCAAGGTGATCGCAAGGTTCGGAACGGGTCTGGAGAGGTTCGGAACGGGTTCGGAACGGGTTCGGAACGGGTTCGGGCCCCGCTCCGGCCGCTTCGGCGCCGTTTGCCACCTCGCGCGCTAGTCACTCTCCGTGGTTCACGGTGGCCACCTCGCCTGCGAGTCCGGGCCACCTCGCCGTGGTCCTGGCCGTCGACGTGCCCGACGCCGGGCCGAAGGTCCGGTGGCGGTAGTCCGGGCAGGCCGGTGAGGTGGCGGAGCTGGTGTCCATGGACATGTCCACATCGGTGCCGGTGGTGGCGTATCCCCCGGCGTAGCAGGCGTTCCGGGGTGGATGTCCATGGACATGTCCACGTGGACATCGTCGGCCGTCGAGGGTGCGCGGCCGTCGAGGGTGCGCGGCCGTCGAGGGTGCGCGGCCGTCGAGGGTGCGCGGCCGTCGAGGGTGCGTGGCCGTCGAGGGTGCGCGGCCCCGGACGCAGAACACCCCCGACTGGAGAGGAAACCAGCCGGGGTGTTGGGTCTCGCGGGCTGACTCAGTGGCCGCAGTTCTTGTGCCAGTCATCCGCGCAGTGGCCGCCCTTACCGATGGAGCCAACGCCACCGCAGGTGGGGCACTCCGTGACCGCGCCGAGCGCGCGGCGAACGGCCTTCACTGCGGACCTGTCCTGTCCCGTCGCAGGGTTGGAGATGAGGTTCGACCGGGTCTTACCGTCCGCGCGAGTTGAGAAGCCGGGGATCTTCATGTTTTCCTCCTTGAGCGAATGCGGTTTTGCGGGTTCCGGGGCTGCTGTGATCTTATCTTGTTCTACTGCTCAGGCAGCATTTTTTGCCTGAGGCGATGTGCAGTCAAGGCAGGCTCCGAGATGGGTTGGGATCGTGTATCCGACGTTCCGGTGACAGTCGGGGCACGTCTTCCGTGCGGCGTGCGCGCGGTCGAGTGCGGCCATCTGTCGAGGGGTTGCGGTGGTCCGCTGGACCGTCTGGCCGATCGGATAGAGAAGCGCGGTCCGAATCCCGCCAGCGTCCGCGCGTTGGGAGCGCCACATCAGTTGTCCGGCAGGGCCCCCCGGAGAGGTGGGCCGGAATCCGATTTCCCGGAGCTGAGTCCGGGTGTAGAGCCCCGATGGCGCCATGCCCCACGGCCAGGTGGGAATGCCGTATCGGGTTCCGTCCGGGTCCAGGAATCGGATCACGGGGTGCCCTCCCGGGTCTGTCACAGGAATTGGGTTCGCGCTTCCGGCTGTGTCGCATCTGATGTGCGTCGCCGTGTCCGGGGTTGGTTCCCGGCGTTGAGCTGATCGTGCATGTCCGGGCGCTGTTCGGCGCATGTCTTGTGGCAGGGGGAGCCGTTCGGCGCCCGGACGATTGCGGGACGGTGGCAGATGACGCACGGTGTGGGTTTTCCGATGCCGCCTTTCGGGGAACCGCTGTTGCCGGACCAATCGAGCGGAACGGGGTCAGGGTTCCGCTCGACTATTGGGCGATCCGGTTCGCGTACCACGCCTGAAGCTCTTCCGGCGTGTAGGTCTGGTCTCGCCCTTCTCCCTGCCCCTTTGGGAATTTCGGGTCACGCATTCTCGCCGCGCGGGCCGTTCCCGGCTTGAGCGGGATCACGCCTGTCCGGCACGCATCGGGGAGGGTGATCCGCTCCGCCGTGCCGTCACCGTCGGTGTCCGCTGTCACGGGCTGGACCGTGACAGCGGCCGGGGTGTCACGGTCATCGTCGGTGGACGGGTCCCCTGTCGAGTCCGCGTGCGTGACCGTCACGTAGTCCGTTACGTCCGGGGTCCAGCCACCCACGGTGACGTCCGGCACCCACCCCTCTGCCGCGGGAAGCGAGCCACTCGCGGCCGGCTGTGCGTCTTCCTCCTGCCCTTCTTCGTCGTCTTCGGCGAACAGGTGCTCCCACTCGCGGACCCACCGGCCGGCACCGTAGGAGCTTTCGACTTCCCGAATGTGCTCCTCCGTAATCCACGGGGCGCACCGGCCAGCGTCGAACCACTCCGGCGCCTCGGGAAGCGCGCGGAGTCGAGCGTTCGCGCTGGCCGGATGGACGTAGGCGACTTGGAAGAGATCCGGCCTTTCACCGAGTGGGCCGTAGGTGCCGCGCCCCTTGATACTCGCGTCCCACGCGGGCTTCTTCACATGGCCGTATGTGGTTATCCACTTCTGAGCGGAGCATGTCCCGGTGAGTATCCGGCCGGAGAACAGGTCCCGAGCGTCGGACCCCGTGTCACCGAATAGCTTGAGCGCCAATTGGTGGGCGCCGAGCACCACCCGGTGTTCCAACGCGCGCCCCTGCATTAGGGTGACGTAAAGCCAGAAGGGGACCGGGCTTTGCTTCTTCTGCTTACCGGGGCCGGCCCACCACTGCTTGGCGCCCCCGGCGAACGAGCCGAATTCGTCGATGATGAGCACGCGGGCAGGAATGTCCTCCGTGGAATACCCCTCCTGCTGCATCAGCGCGACGGCGGTAGCCGATGCGATGAATTCCGCCAGCGCGCGAATTGCTCCCTCAATCGTCGTGTGAATCCGCACCCCGGACACGGTCCGAGACGGACGGGTCGGGTCACCGGCGATCCCGTCCGGGTGTTCCGGCTTCCGCTCCGTGAAGCTCATACGCTTGAGATCGATGATGTCGACCAACGCACCATGCTCGCGGTTGTGCAGGAGAGGAACGGTCAGGGTGGTGGTTTTGCCACTCCCGGAACCGGCGACCACGGCCAGGTGAGGCACGTCCGTCTCGGTTCGCGCGTAGACGGGCGCCTTGCCGGGACCGGCGCCGATGTGCATCACGTACGGGTCGTCGGAGGACTCCCACTCGACCGCGTCCGGGGGCTGGGGGGTGGGCATGAACTCCATGAACCGCGGCGCACTGGTGAGGTGGACGCGGGAGACCTCCATCGGCGCCTTGCTCCACCGGTCGATGAGCCGGTGCACGGCAAGCTGCTGGTACTCCTCCCCCACCCAGTGGTCCGGGAGGTTCACGCGGGTGATGGAGCCCTGCTTGGCAGGGTTCCGCGGGACGATGAGCCACTTGTCCGCCGACGCGCCGATCGGGAGCTGGAGCGGCCCGGACAACGACTTCATCAGCGGCTGAACGAGCCGTCGCCGGTGCTGGCGGTGCACCCACCGGCGGTGCGCCCGGTTACCCGCGTAGGCCAGCCCACCGGCAACGGCGACGGCGGTCAGGGAGGTGGTCAGGGTCGGGTCCGCGATCTGCCCGTACGCCTCGCCCAGGACCGCGAGGGTGCCGCCGGTGCGGTGCGCGGCGCGCTGCCACCGGGGCCGGTGCTGCCACCGGTACGCGCGGCCGGAGGGGTGGATGACGGTGGTTGCCGGGTGAAGCCAGGTGGCGTCGGTGCGGGGGACTCCGTCGAGCGGCGAGCCGGAGACCCAGCGCCACCCGACGATCCGGGCGGGGGTTCGTGTGGAAAGGTCATGTCGGGCCATGGGGTGTGCTCCCGTGGTCAAGGGGTCGGGCGCGTGGGTTCTTTGCTGAGAGTCACGCGCCCGATCCCGCCGAGCAAAGGGGTTTCGTCCGGTCTGTGGATAACCGGGATGATCAGGACTGATGCGCCGGAACCGCGGTCCCGCGGCCCGGGGTGGTGGTGCTCGTGCCATCCGCCGCGCCGGAGCGCTCCGGGCGCATCGAACGAGCCGCGTGGAACTTCACCGACACGGCAACTTCGTCCACCTGGACGTCCCACCCGTAGCGGGTCTCGCCGCTCTGCTTGTCCTCCCAGGACGACTGACGCAGCGTGCCCACCACGAGCACCCTGTCGCCCTTGCGCAGCGACTCCGCCGCGTTCTCCGCGGTCTGCCGCCACGCGGTGCACCGGTGATAGGACGTCGCCCCGTCCGACCACTCGCCGGTGTTCTGGTCACGGCGACGCTCGGTGCAGGCGACGACGAACGACGCGACGGCCGCGCCGTTCGGGGTGAACCGAAGCTCAGGGTCGTTGGCGAGGTTCCCGGCGATGGTGATCACTGCTTCCTGCATGGTGCTGCCTCTCTCTGCGAAACGGGGATCGGGCCGTGGGTGGGTGAGGTCAGGCGACGCGGGGCACGCGGGTACGGGCGAGGTGGACGAGTCCGGCGACACCAGCGAGAGCGGCCAGGATCGCCACCAGGGCGCCCGTGACCACCTCCGGGTGTGCGAGCACCGGCCGGCCGTAGATGAGGACCAGGGCGACGCTCAGGGCCACGACGGGCCGGCGGAGCGTGGCGAGAACGGCGCGGGCGAGGTGCGCGGCGCGCTCCGCGAGGTGGATACCGGCCAAGAGCAGAACGAGAACGGCGAGAATGGTCACGGGACAGTTCCCTTCCGGGTGCAACGGCGGGGGGTGTTCCGGGAGCGGGTGACCGATGGGGTCGGTCACCCGCTCCACTGCTGCCAAGGGGCAGCTCGGGGCTACAGGTACGGGTTCGGCTCGTTTGCCGCGGCCCGGGACTCCCGGATGATCCGGCGGACGTGCGAGGGGTCGACCGTCACGCCGGAGTCCGCGAGACGCTCGCGGATCGTGGGGACGTCGGTCACTCCGCTCGCGACAAGCTCACGGACACGTCGGGCCTTGGACCCGCGGGGTGTCCCGTTGTCCTTCGGGACGTCCGGGGTGTCCTCCACCATGGGGGCGGACAAGGCCGTGACCTGCCGGACTTCGGTCAGGACGTCGACCTGACGTCCCACGGGAGGTGTGGGGGAGTCCGCCACCGTGGCCACCTCCCCCACGGGCAGGCCGACGACGTCCGTCCCGATGGGGGGACGTCGCGATGCCTCCATCGCGAGCATCTGCGCCGTCGCCTGGTCTTCCACCCGGGCCACCTGCCTGCGAACCGCGGCGACGGCCATCTGAGCGGACGCACGGGAGATCTGCTGAGCCACCCACTGTGCGTCGTCCGGCGACAGGTCCGGGGCCGTCGCGCGGTTCAGGGTCCACCACAGGACCTTCGCCGCGATGCTGACGGACGCGCCGATGCACGCCATGGCAACACCGCCGGTCTGGAGTCCCTCAAGGGCGATGGCGGTCACGGTGACCGCGAGCAACGCCCATCCGATCTTGTCCACCGTCGCGCGCCGGTCGGGCCGGAACCGGACGATGAACGACATGCCGAGCGTGGCGAGCCACGCGAGGTCGAACACCGCACCGGCGAGGTAGGCCGTCCACGTGCCGTTCAACAGGTGCGCGATGGACACCGTCGACCACGTGATGGACACCAACGTGAGCGCAAGCACCAGGCCGACGACACCGCGCACGGCGATAACGTCGATGTCCCGGGGGAGCACCGGCACGGCCACGCGACGGGTACGGGTGACCGGCGCGGACTCGCCGTTGACGGTGTGGGTGTCGGTGTACTTCTGCGTCTCGACACGGAACTTCATCGGGTCACCTCGCCGCGAGCTTCGGTGACGAGCGCGGCCAGGCGGACGAAGTCCCGCGCGTCGAGCGCGCGGCCCATGTCTCGAACCATCCCGCGCAGCCAGTCCAGATCGGCCGAGTCGGGGGAGACGGGCATGTGGTGGAAGCGGCCGTCCGGCGTGCTGGCGGGGATGCAGTAGTCGCATCCGGATGGGGCGGGGGTGAGGTCGAGCTCTCCGCCGCACCCCTCGCAGTGGTCGGGGGGTCGTAGGTTTGTCATGGGTCGGGTCCCTTCTGTGGAGGGGGTCGGTCAAGGGCCGTGTCCGGGGGGCAATCCCGGGCGCGGCCCGTCTGGTTACAGGCCCTTCGACTTCCTGATCTCGCGGACCAACTTCGCGCGCTGGTCGAGCCCGAGTGTCAGCAGTCCGTCGACGACGTCGGCCTTGGTCACGCGCTTGCCCAGTTCCAGGGACAGTTCGAGGGTGAGCCGCTCGACAGCATCGATGATCGGCTTGCTCAGGTAGTAGGACACCCGCTCCCGCGGGATCTCCGTCTGTACGGTCACTCGTCGCCTCCTCAGCAAGTCCGGCAGGGTCGGTGCTTCTGGAGTCGACGATACCTCAGAAGTCGGAGAGTCGGAGGTTCGGTGTTCGACTTTCGGTGTTGGATGTCCGGATTTTGGTTGCGAGCGAACGGGGGTCCTTCGGGTGCGGGTGGGTGCCGGCCGCGCGGGAGTCGGCTCCGGCGCGGCCTGTCCAGTAGGCGGTACGGACTCCGGCGCGGCGGGCGGCTCGACAGTCGGTGTCGCGTCCGATTCCGGCTCCGACTCCGGGGCGAGCATGTCCCGGAACTTCCGGCGTCCGGGCGGTGTCATCTGATGTCTCCCGTTACGTAGTCGCGGATGACCTCCGCCGTCACCCGGCGGTAGTCGAGATCGGCCTCACTGGCGTACCGGCCGCGATAGGCCCCGATGGGTACTCCGGCCAGTGCGGCATCTTCGTGCGCCGCGTAGCTCCGGATGATCGTGCTGAACACGCCGTACCCCTGTTCCACCAAATCGGTCCGGGCCTGTTCCGCCCGGGGGATCGACCGGGGGTCCACTCGGGTGAGGAGAACCCGGAACGGCACTCCAGACGGCCGGACCACATCTCGGACCGTTCTGGCGAGTCCTGCGAGGTCCAGTGCCGCGGGTGGACTCGGGAGGATGACCGCGTCCGCGTGACGCACCACGGCAAGCAGTGCGGCGGACTCCCGGGCGCCCGGCGTGTCCACAACGATCACGTCGTACTCGGCTACCTCGCGGACGTGCCCCAAGAGTCGAGGGTCGGTTTCGGCGGTGTAGTCGAAGCGGAGCTGGACGCCGGCCGCGCGCGCACGGTCCGCCCACCTGGCGGAGTCCCCGTTGGGGTCGGTGTCCAGTAGCAGCACGCGCGCGGCGAGCGTCTCGGCAAGCAAGTGGGTGATGTTGAGGGCCGACGTCGTCTTGCCGACGCCGCCCTTCTGACTGGCGAAGATCAGTATCCGCATGGCACGGGCCACCCCCTGTGTTGTGAACATCCACAGTCTGATGTCGCACATCGGAGGTGGACAGGGGGATGCGCCCGCGAGGTGCGACACGCAGTGTGGGATGTCCGTCGCGCCCGGAACGTCAGTGCTACTCTGAGCGTTGGAACTAATCGCATGCGACTTGTAGAGGAGGTGGGGTAGATGCAGACGCGAACGCGATCAGCGAGGGTCCCAGACGATCTTTACCTACTCGCGATGCAACA
>NC_015657.1:0-5448 GCF_000177615.2 Candidatus Protofrankia datiscae
GCTAAAGCATTTGATAATTGATTTGATTCCAAAAAGTATATAAGTAGAAGGTTTCTTCATCCAATTCCCACTTTCGAATTGACAACTTACTTACTATCCAATTATAAGTCAAGTCAGAAGAAACCAAGGAGAACAACAGTAAATACTTACTTATCTAGTGAATCCAACAATTCAATTACCAATTAATTAATCCAACAGCTTCAAGTCAAAATGGCATCCAACGACATTATTTCTACTAACGTCCCTTCTAAGGTCCCTACTACCGATACTGAGGAATATCCAGTCCAACATGGTAGCGCCGCTAAGACACCTATTGTCCCCTCAGACAATCAGGCAAGTCCAGAGGAATCAGGTAGCATCGATGTCGAGCATAAGGCCAATGCCGACGACGAAGCGTCCGGATCCCACGAAGGTCATCATGAAAATTTTTCAAAGGATTCAACAAAAACCGGAACTCCACAGGACACCCTACACAAAGAGCCTGTGGACGGTTCTCCCGTTCCAAATTACGCCCAACAAAGCTGGTACTACCATACACAGCCACCGCCACAGTTTTATCCATCTCCTTACGCTAATTATGGGCCTGGTCCTTACACTCCTCCGTGGGCCAACATGAATATGCCCATCCCAGGAGCTAACACGAACCCAGATAAAACTGGAGGACATTATCAAACAACGGGTCCATCTGGGGACAGCTCCCAATACAACCCTGCTTACTACTTCCCGTACCAATTGGAACCAAAACCAGGGTTGCAAAGCCAAACAACGACCGAATGTACTTTCGGCCAATTGCACAATCCCAGAAAAACATTTACTCTGTCAAAGGTAAACTCACCTCACTATTACGACAGCTGGGTAAGAGAAATGTGCCAGGCAATGCTCGAGCAAAACTTGGGCCACCTCATTCCAACAGAGGATAACAAAACCCCAGAAACCCCAGAACCTGCAGAGAAGAGGTACATAGAAGAAATCCATATAGCATGTGTGCCTGAAGAAAAATACCCAAAGTGGTTAAAGTCGAGTTACGACGAAGGTGAAGCACTAATTGACTGCTTCAAGGAAGGAATTAGAAGAATAAAGGCAGAAGAAGATCCTGAGGCAATCGTGCTAGCCCTAGCTGGACTAACACTAGACTACAGAGAGTCTATTCCCAACTTCGCCAAGAGATTAAGGAAAATCCACCAGAGAACGGTAAACGCAAAATTCCCAATGGCAGAAAAGATCGTCATTTCCAGAGCACTAAAGGCTCTACCAGAACGATACGAGAAAGTTGATATCAACTTCACCAAATCAAACGATCAGAGTTTCAATAACTTCATAAACATCCTCCTAACAACTGAGCCAAGAATGAAAAGCTCAAATCAATATGATAATCAACCAGTCTCTGTGATATATGACAAAAAGTTAATTCACAATTTTACATCTCAATCTAATCAAATTCTTGTCGACGTTCAACAAAACGAAGTCGCCGTTAAAGGTGAGGGTAACTTAGAACTCAAGTTTAAGGGCAAACGAATTTCCCTACCCGCCATATATGCACCATCAACACACACCAATATCATCAGTGTAGAAGATCTAACAAAATCACAGGCGTATCTAGATCTAAGAAGGAACTGCCTGCTATCCAAGAACGGGAAAACCATCGCTCCGACGCACAAGTTCGCGGGCCTAAGGTGGTTATCTCGCAAAAATGCTATAGAACTACCAAACCAGACTCAATCAGTCTACGCAATCACACCCAGATCGGTAAGATCTGCGCCAGACAAGTTCTCTCTGACAAGCATCCACAACATGTTTGGACATATGAATATCAATTACATCCGAGAATCATTCAGAAAAGGCTTAATTCAAGGTGTGAAAGAAGACGATGTAGACTGGACAGGAGTAAGCTCATTCCAATGCCAATACTGTATGGAAGGAAAAGCCAAACGTAATAACCATTACGTGAACGCTAGAAAAGATTATACGAAGGAATATCTTCCTTTCGAATACTTGCATACCGACGTTTTTGGACCAGTAAGAGTACAAAGAACCCGTACTACTCCAAGGTACTTCATTGCATTCATAGACGAGGTCACAAAATACATATGGACCTTCCCGTTACTACATAAAACAGCAGAAGAAGTAGCCCCGACATTCAAGGAAGTCGTCATGCTGATTTATACACAGTTCAACACGAGAGTGAAAACCATCCAAATGGACAAAGGATCGGAATACCTGAACACTAAGGTACAGAAATTCCTAAGGGAAAGAGGAATTGTTTCGAGAGAAACGACCGTTGCTGATTCAAAAGCAAATGGAGCCATAGAAAGACAGCACTATACACTCTTGAATGACTGTAGAACGTTCTTGCGACAAGCTAACCTACGCCCTAGATTGTGGTATCATGCCGTCGTATACTCTACAGTAATGAGAAATTCACTCCTAAATAGAAGTATAGGAACGTCCCCGAGAAACAGGGCGGGGATGTCGGGACTGTCATTCAGAGACATTCTTCCCTTCGGACAACCCGTGATTGTCCACTTACCCAACCCAAAATCGAAACTACAAGCTCGAGGAGTCCTAGGCTATGCTCTCCATCCATCCACTAGATCATACGGCTACATCATAGTCGTAGGAAAGAAGAAGAAAATACCTATCGACACTCGAAACTACCGAGTCCTGAACTACCCACCAGGTGCAACAATCTCAGAAGATGAGGTACAGTACATGATCGACCGTATGGAAAATAACGACGCAGAATCTCAAGGCGATATAGAGTCGAACTTTGAACCAAATTATACGGATATGGAGCAACCCATTCACCACACAGCGGACTATTTCCCGAACACAACCGCCTCAAACATCGAGACAGACCAATACAATAATGATAGCTTCGGTCTGCATTACGGGGGTGATTCAGTACCACCCGAGTCGTCCAGTAGCGAGGACGAACTGTTCCCCACAGACGAATCAGAAAACGATTCAGACTCATCGGACCAATCATTCAATGATGATGGAGACCCCATGTCCCCTCCATATTCCGGGGGTGAGGAACAGTTAGTACCGACAGCAGCCCCGATTAGACGCGTTCCACCAATGGAACCACCATCTCCTGTCGAGGACTCTCCCCCACCGTTATCTGGGACAGACCTTGACGACTTATTTGGAGAATCTAACATAAATAATTACATCCCAGAAGATACAGATCTACTGGCACTAAACCATGAATCTGTTCCGGAACCCGATACCGCGGTACCAGCAACAACGAACATTGAACAAGATAATGTTCTACCATTAGAAACTAACGAAAACTCTAACCCTCCAAATGATAGCTCGGACCAGTCAGGCGACGAGTCAGGCGAACAGTCAGGCGAAGAGTCCGGCGAGGAGTCAGTCGACAACAGACTCAAGTCCATACCTATTTTCAATGGAAACAAGCACAAAGATGCAAGAATTGCTGAAGCAGATTTGGATTCTTTGTACGGGGGTGGAGATAATACAGAAAATAACAATGGACCAACTTTAGAAGAGGTGTTCAGATCGATCGAAGAAGATCCATTCATGCTAACACAGAAAAGACCGAGATCACGTGCCCGATATCGAGAATCTAACCAAGACAGTTGCGATTCCGGGGGTGACTACGAGTCAAGTTCAGACTCAGACGGGTCATCTGACGAGTCACCTCAGAAGGGAAGAAAGATACAACGGGTAAACTACGTAAACGCGGTTCAGAAACCTGTGAGTGTGATCCCATTGAATATGTCCTTGAACTATTCCCAGGCAATATCTCGGAACAGAAACGAAGAAGAGAAGGATGCTTTCCAGAAGGCATACCAGAAGGAAATAGCACAGCTAACCAAAATGAACACATGGAACGAAGAATTAATAGATGCCTCTACTCTTCCTAAGAAAAGATTCTAAACTCAATGTTCATTTTCACCACTAAAAGAGATAACTCCAAGAAGTGCAGACTAGTCGCTAGAGGTGACCAACAAGCCGCAGACACGTATGACACTGAATTAAAGGCAAATACAGTGGACAACCTAGCTCTCATGACAGTCTTAGCACTGACACTAGACTACAACCTGACCGCATTCCAACTTGACATCTCATCAGCTTACCTCTACGCTGACCTTAAGGAAGAATTGTACATTAGAGCACCACCACACATGAATGCCAAGAACAAGGTACTAAGACTAAATAAATCACTCTATGGGCTAAAACAGAGTGGAGCAAATTGGTACGAACTAATCAGATCGTTCCTAATTAAGAAATGTGACCTGATTGAAGATAGAATGTGGAAGTGCGTTTTTAGAGACAAAGAACCGCTGAAACTTATTATATGTCTTTTTGTCGATGACATGCTGGTTGTAGGAAACGACGTCAAGTATATCAAGAAATTCATATCAAAGCTATCTAAGAGATTTGATACAAAGATTGTAAATGATGGTTCACACAGGCCAGAAGATGGAGTAAACGAGTATGACATTTTGGGCATAGAATTAGAGTATAAGAAAAAAGAATACATGAAGTTCGGAATGCAGAAGTCTCTAGAGGACAAGCTGCCACAACTGGGAATACCCCTACTCCCAAACGCTAAAATCAGGAAGGTTCCGGGGGTGCCTGGAGACTACATCTTCTCAGGAAAGGAACTGAAATTAAATGAAAGAGAATATAAAAGCAAAGTTAAACACCTGCAAAGAATTGTAGGACTAGCGTCCTACGTAGGACATAAGTTCCGGTTTGACATCTTGTACTACGTGAACATCTTAGCACAACATCAACTGTATCCCAGCGCCAAGGTCCTAGACAGGGCTGCACAATTATGCCAATACTTGTGGGATACAAGAGATAAGAAACTAGTTTGGCATTATTCTGGTCCCAAGGAAAACAACGTTACCGCTGTATCAGATGCAGCATTTGCAGGGAACCAAGATTTTAAATCACAATCAGGAACTCTTTACCTGAGAAACAACAAGCCCATAGCAGCAAAATCAAGAAAAATCAAGTTAACTTGTATCTCGTCCACAGAAGCCGAGATATACGCAATCAGTGAAAGCCTGCCAATACTACGTGGGTTAGAACACCTAGTAAACAAGTTACAAGACATAAAAGCAACAGTAAAGGTTAAAACAGACAGTCAACCATCAATGGCAATAATAAACGGCACGGATGACTCAGCATGCCTCAAGAAACACATTGGTAGTAGGGCAATGAGGATAAGAGATGAGTGCGATGATCTCGGACTTACACTCGAATATATCCCCACAAAAGAAAACAATGCTGACGTTTTAACCAAACCCCTATCCGTGAAGCTATTCAAACTTCTCACAGAGGACTGGATACAATAGCTTTCTCCTAGTAGGGGGTGTGTTGATCCTGGACGTCCTACGACGTTGTCTAGGGCGCCAGATATTATACCAACTATAAAAGCTAAGGCTAAAGCCTAGATATACTAGGATCAAG